>NZ_CAWPRC010000112.1:0-292 GCF_963890165.1 Aliivibrio sp. SR45-2
TGCTTGGCGACCATAGCGTTATGGACCCACCTGATCCCATGCCGAACTCAGAAGTGAAACGTAATAGCGCCGATGGTAGTGTGGGGTCTCCCCATGTGAGAGTAGGACATCGCCAGGCTTGAATTAAGTTTTTATCTTTTTTAGAAGATGAAGACAAAGAATAAAACGCTGACACGTTTTATTTAAGTAATAGCATAATGCTGAATAGACACTGCGGAGTGGTAGTTCAGTTGGTTAGAATACCGGCCTGTCACGCCGGGGGTCGCGGGTTCGAGTCCCGTCCACTCCGCCA
>NZ_CAWPRC010000113.1:0-290 GCF_963890165.1 Aliivibrio sp. SR45-2
TAGTGGTAACACCTCTCGATTTGATGGCAGTCAAAAAGTGACGTTAGTACTAAGTAATTCAAAGGATGCACAAACGGAAACCGTGGAAGCTAATGTTCAAAGTGATGGCAGTTGGAGTATGGCTGCTCAAGATTTAACAGGTTGGCCTGATGGTGAAGTAACAGTGACAGTCACTGGTTCAAATCAACACGGTATTGCTGCTGAAGCGGTGACAGAGACGGCGACACTTTCGACAGCGAAACCAACATTAATATCAGTGGTATCAAACCCGACATCGGGTAAAGCAGGCG
>NZ_CAWPRC010000114.1:0-277 GCF_963890165.1 Aliivibrio sp. SR45-2
TTTATCCTCTAGATAAACTGTTACGGCAGTAAATAATGGTGCGCCAGGAAGGATTCGAACCTCCGACCGCCTGGTTCGTAGCCAAGTACTCTATCCAGCTGAGCTACTAGCGCACAATAAATTCTAATTGTCTCCGCACCAACTTATCCTCTTAGATAAACTGTTACGGCAGTAAATAATGGTGCGCCAGGAAGGATTCGAACCTCCGACCGCCTGGTTCGTAGCCAAGTACTCTATCCAGCTGAGCTACTAGCGCACAATAAATTCTGATTGTCTC
>NZ_CAWPRC010000115.1:0-274 GCF_963890165.1 Aliivibrio sp. SR45-2
CCTGGCGATGTCCTACTCTCACATGGGGAGACCCCACACTACCATCGGCGCTATTACGTTTCACTTCTGAGTTCGGCATGGGATCAGGTGGGTCCATAACGCTATGGTCGCCAAGCAAATTCTTTCTCTTTATATAATAAAGAGTATCTGGAAAGCTGTATTGTGTTCTTAATCACATTCAATCTGTTTCTTGCTATCTTAAATCCGTTCAAAACCCCTTGGGTGTTGTATGGTTAAGCCTCACGGGCAATTAGTACAGGTTAGCTCAATGCCT
>NZ_CAWPRC010000116.1:0-265 GCF_963890165.1 Aliivibrio sp. SR45-2
CCCATAAGGGATTCGCAATCAGGTTAGTCAGGATGGTTTAGAAATTAAGTTTCGAATAAGTGCTTGACACTGAGGCTTAAAACGATAAAATGACCGTCCTCTTCACAGAAAAGCGAAAACGCTTTGAAAGTAGAAGAAAAGCTCTTTAACAATTTGAAACCTATTAATCTGTGTGGGCACTTGTGAGTTGATAATCACTAGTTTGCTTTTACTTTTCGAAGTGAATGCAAACAAAAATAATCAATGAACTGAGTGACTACACAAA
>NZ_CAWPRC010000117.1:0-263 GCF_963890165.1 Aliivibrio sp. SR45-2
TTTTTAAAGACTCTCAAGGAGAATACTTAAAGATGGTGGGCGATACCGGGCTCGAACCAGTGACCCCCTCCTTGTAAGGGAGGTGCTCTCCCAACTGAGCTAATCGCCCACGAAAGTTTTAATTCTTTCGTGAGAAAGAATGGTGGGTCGTGCAGGATTCGAACCTGCGACCAATTGATTAAAAGTCAACTGCTCTACCAACTGAGCTAACGACCCAATGGTATCCCGTAGGGGAGTCGAACCCCTGTTACCGCCGTGAAAGG
>NZ_CAWPRC010000118.1:0-261 GCF_963890165.1 Aliivibrio sp. SR45-2
ATCACTAGTTTGCTTTTACTTTTCGAAGTGAATGCAAACAAAAATAATCAATGAACTGAGTGACTACACAAAATTACTTTTATGTAAGAAATCAGTATAAATCATTGAGCCGGTTTTGTTTCTGCCCTCTTTTAACTAAGAAGACAGAGCAACCAAAAAACTTTAATTGAAGAGTTTGATCATGGCTCAGATTGAACGCTGGCGGCAGGCCTAACACATGCAAGTCGAGCGGTAACAGAAAGTAGCTTGCTACTTTGCTGA
>NZ_CAWPRC010000119.1:0-254 GCF_963890165.1 Aliivibrio sp. SR45-2
GCGAGTCGGACAGCTTCTTTACGATACTCTTCAGGATAAGATTTAGTATAATGCTTGCTCATGGTAGCCTCCAGATAGGTATAACCTAAGTATAGAATGTGTTCTAATTCTGTGGGGCACACCAGGTTGTAACGCCTGCATAACACGTTTGCTACTATGCAGAACAAACTGAATTTTACTGCCTTAATCACTGAAATTAAAGACAAACTGACAACGCCGAATGTAGCAAATCGTGTTGATGCGATTGTTATGTT
>NZ_CAWPRC010000120.1:0-251 GCF_963890165.1 Aliivibrio sp. SR45-2
GAATTTGCTTGGCGACCATAGCGTTATGGACCCACCTGATCCCATGCCGAACTCAGAAGTGAAACGTAATAGCGCCGATGGTAGTGTGGGGTCTCCCCATGTGAGAGTAGGACATCGCCAGGCTTAAATTTGAATAAGTGCCCGTTCAATAGAACGGGCTTTTATTTCGCTCCCAGTTTGTTGCTGGAGGCAAGTCAACATAACGTTTTTAAGTCTTTCATAAATAAATGAAAAAGTTGAAAATATTATCT
>NZ_CAWPRC010000121.1:0-251 GCF_963890165.1 Aliivibrio sp. SR45-2
TTAACCTTTCGGGGAGGACGCTCACCACTTTGTGGTTCATGACTGGGGTGAAGTCGTAACAAGGTAGCCCTAGGGGAACCTGGGGCTGGATCACCTCCTTAACGATAGATTGCGATTTATGAGTGCTCACACAGATTGATTAGGTTAAAAAAGTAAAAAGCAATGGAAGGTGCCCAACACCTTCAAAATATCCAGTGTCCCGTTCGTCTAGAGGCCTAGGACACCGCCCTTTCACGGCGGTAACAGGGGTT